>NZ_SOFV01000026.1:0-1311 GCF_004402465.1 Cryobacterium sp. TMT2-14
CGCCGCGGGATTTCGCCGGAGGTGGTGACCGATATCTCCAATCTCAAGGGCGAGCCTGAGTGGATGCTGCAGCGTCGCCTCAAGGCCCTCGAGTTGTTTGAGCGCAAGCCGATGCCGACTTGGGGTGCTGACCTGTCGGGCATCGATTTCGACAACATCAAGTACTTCGTGCGTTCCACGGAGAAGCAGGCCCAGACTTGGGACGACCTGCCCGAGGACATCAAGAGCACCTATGAGAAGCTCGGCATTCCCGAGGCCGAGCGTCAGCGTCTTGTCTCCGGCGTCGCGGCCCAGTATGAGTCCGAGGTGGTCTATCACCAGATCAACGAAGAATTGGCTGCGCAGGGTGTCATCTTCATGGATACCGACACGGCGTTGAGGGAGCATCCGGAGTTCTTCGAGGAGTATTTCGGCACGATCATTCCCTCCGGCGACAACAAGTTCGCGGCGCTGAACACCTCGGTGTGGTCGGGCGGCTCTTTCGTTTATGTGCCGCCGGGTGTGCACGTGGAGATCCCGCTGCAGGCCTACTTCCGCATCAATACGGAGAATATGGGGCAGTTTGAGCGCACCCTGATCATCGCCGACGAGGGCAGCTACGTGCACTACATCGAGGGGTGCACGGCCCCGATCTACTCGTCCGATTCTCTGCACTCTGCGGTGGTCGAGATTGTTGTGAAGAAGAATGCCCGCGTTCGCTACACGACTATCCAGAACTGGTCCACGAACGTCTACAACCTGGTCACGAAGCGTGCGACGGCTGCGGAGGGTGCCACGATGGAGTGGATCGATGGCAATATCGGTTCCAAGGTCACGATGAAGTACCCGTCGATTTATCTGATGGGTGAGCACGCTAAGGGGGAGACCCTGTCGGTGGCGTTCGCGGGTCCCGGTCAGCATCAGGATGCGGGCGCGAAGATGATCCACATGGCGCCGTATACGCAGTCTTCGATCGTGTCGAAGTCCATTGCCCGGGGTGGTGGCCGGTCTGGTTACCGCGGTGAGGTGCGGGTGGATGCCACGGCGCACCACTCCGCGAACACGGTGCGCTGTGACGCGTTGCTGGTGGACACGAAATCGCGTTCGGACACGTATCCATCGATCGATATCCGGGTCGATGATGTGCAGTTGGGCCATGAGGCCACGGTGTCGCGGGTCAGCGAGGAACAGCTGTTCTACTNTGAGGCCACGGTGTCGCGGGTCAGCGAGGAACAGCTGTTCTACTTGATGAGCCGGGGGATGCCCGAAGATGAGGCGATGGCCATGATCGTGCGCGGCTTCATCGAGCCGATTGCCCGGGAGCTGCCGATG